>NZ_JBFSVE010000001.1:213315-254815 GCF_041467715.1 Vibrio sp. 10N.247.311.14 | reverse complement strand
AATGCAGCGACCCCTTTTGACCCTCAATACCAAGAATATTTGGTGAAGAGAAAATCTAAAAGGCTAGCTCGTAACTCTTGGAAAGAGCCTGTCCCGACTGCGTTATAAGTTGCTGGGTATCAATGATGCCTTAGTGGAGGCTTGAGCCGTATGCAGTGAAAGTTGCACGTACGGTTCTTAGAGGGGCGGCACTTGGTAACAAGTGTCGTCTACTCGACAAAGCATTCCTCTCATTTTTAGTACACGGCATATTTTTTAAACTGTCGATAGCGTCCAACTTCGTTGAGGATTGGTCTGTTAAGGTTACCTTTGTGCATAAGGAAGTTGCACATCACGCTATTAAGCCAACTAGCGCGCCTGAATGACATCGGACAAAAGGATTTGTTATGCCCACTCTATTTTCTAACTCACCACTTTTTCAGAAATTGAAGCAGCCGTGGCTGGTTTCTCTGACTCTAGTCGTGTTGTTGTCGATCTGGCTTGGTTTAGGCGTAGGGCAAGCAGAAGAGTCGCCTGAGAAAAAAGCAACAGAAATTCCGCTGGCTAAGGTTTCCTTTCAAACCTTCACCTCATCACCGACCTTTAAAACGATTGATCTATATGGAAGAACGGCGCCCGATAGGCATGCTCGTCTAGGTGCAGAAGTCGCGGGTAAGATTGTCAGATTGAATGTTGTTAAGGGGAGGGTGGTTAAAGCAGGACAAGCCATTGCCCAGATAGATAAGGGTGATTTAGAGATTCAACTAGAGCGAGCATCTGCGTTATATCGCTTGAAGCAGAAAGAGTTCAAAGCGGCGCAGTCACTGAAGAAAAGAGGACTGCAAGGTGAAATCGCCTACACCACAGCTGAGGCTTCATTAACAGAAGCAAAAGCCATGATGCGCAATGCGGAGTTGGCTTTAAAGAATACTGTGATTACTTCGCCTTTTTCGGGTGTGGTTCAAGATTTGATGGTGGAGCTCGGTGATTTCGTTAGTGTTGGCGATCCTGTTGCTGGCGTGATTGACCTCGATCCTTTGGTTATTGAGGCGGATGTCAGTGAGCGTCATATCCAACATTTGCTAGTCAATCAATCTGCTTTGGTTCGTTTGTTAGGGCGAGAAGAAGCGGAAGGCCGTTTACGCTATGTTTCTCGTATCTCTTCTGTTGCTACTAATACCTTCCCAATCGAGATAGAAATCGATAACTCTAAAGGCCTATTACCAGCAGGTGTCAGTGCCGAAGTTAAACTCAACCTAGAAACAAGAGATGCAATAAAGATAACACCGGCGATGCTAGCATTGGATGAGGCGGGTAACCTAGGGGTCAAAACCTTGGTTTCAGTCGATGACTCACCAACGGTGAAGTTTGTAGGCATTCAGCTAGTAAAGGCCGAACAAGATGGAGTGTGGCTCACGGGGCTAGGTCAACGCGTCGATATCATCACAGTAGGCCAAGGGTTTGTGCGTGATGGTGATTCGGTGATTGCTGTTGAGCAAGTCGCTGAACTCTCTAACGTAACCGCAGAGTAGGAGATAACCGATGTATTCAATTATTGATGCAGCCTTGTCTCGTGCTCGAACAATGCTCTCCCTTTTAGCGTTAATCCTTGTAGCCGGTGTCGTCACCTATATCACGATACCTAAGGAATCGAGCCCAGACATTACCATCCCAATTATCTACGTTTCAGTCGGGCATCAAGGGATCTCGCCAACGGATTCAGAACGTTTATTGGTTCGACCTATTGAGCAAGAGCTTAGGTCAATCGAAGGCGTAAAAGAGATGACAGCAACCGCAGCAGAAGGGCACGCCTCTGTGGTGTTAGAGTTTAATGTTGGCGTCGATCTTACTAAAGCGATGGCTGATGTTCGTGACGCTGTTGATCTGGCTAAGCCCAAATTGCCAGAAGATAGCGATGAGCCGACTGTAAATGAAGTTACCCTCGCTTCTGAGCAGCCTGTGTTGTCTGTGGTTCTGTTTGGTACCGTGCCTGAGCGCACCATAGTGCAAATTGCTCGAGAACTTGGGGATAAGCTCGAAAGTTATCGTCAGATCCTTGAAGTCGATATTGCGGGCGATCGCGATGACATCGTCGAGATCATTGTCGATCCGCTGTTGATGGAGAGTTA
Source organism: Vibrio sp. 10N.247.311.14 (assembly GCF_041467715.1). Classification (NCBI taxonomy): domain Bacteria; kingdom Pseudomonadati; phylum Pseudomonadota; class Gammaproteobacteria; order Vibrionales; family Vibrionaceae; genus Vibrio; species Vibrio sp. 10N.247.311.14. The sequence continues at coordinate 252,707 of NZ_JBFSVE010000001.1, read as the reverse complement.
CAGCCTAGATCAAGCGGACATCTATAATCTGATCGCTCTGAACAATCGAGTGGTGGCCGCAGGTTTTGTTGATACTGGCTACGGACGTTTTTCTGTCAAAGTCCCTTCGGTATTTAACTCCTTAAAAGACGTGCTTGAGTTGCCTATTAAAGTGGATGGCAAGCAGGTGGTCACTTTTGGCGATGTCGCTACGGTTCGTCGAGCGTTTCGAGATCCTGAAAGTTTTGCTCGTTTAGATGGCAAATCTGCGGTGGTGTTGGATATCAAGAAGCGTGCAGGTGAGAACATCATCGAAACCGTTGAGCTAGTCAAAGCGGTAATGGCTGGTGCTCAGCAGCAAGCGGAATGGCCAAATAACCTGTTGGTCAAATACACCTGGGATGAATCTAAAGATGTGAAGATCATGCTTAATGATCTGCAAAACAATATCTTATCCGCCATTATTCTGGTGGTGATCGTTATCATCGCGATTCTTGGTGTGCGTACCGCTTTGTTAGTGGGTATTTCCATTCCAGGCTCATTCCTAACCGGGTTATTGGTTCTTTCGGTGTTTGGCTTAACCGTCAACATCGTAGTGCTGTTCTCTCTGATTATGGCGGTGGGGATGCTAGTAGACGGTGCGATTGTGGTGACCGAATTTGCAGACAGGCGAATGCAAGAGGGTGAAGGGCGCAAAGCCGCTTACCGAGATGCAGCGAAACGGATGGCGTGGCCGATAACCGCATCGACTGCCACAACCTTAGCCGCATTTGCTCCGTTACTGTTTTGGCCTGATGTGACGGGCGAATTTATGAAGTTCTTACCACTAACTCTGATCGCGACTTTAACTGCATCATTGATCATGGCGTTGTTGTTTGTGCCCGTGCTGGGCGGTTTGATTGGCAAACCTCAATACGTATCGTCTAAAAGCCAAGCTCGAATGGTCGCACTGCATAATGGTGACTTTTCACAGGCTACTGGTTTAACCAAGGCTTACTACCACACGCTTTCTTTAGCGATTAAACACCCCTTTAAGATTTTGTTCAGTGCGATACTGCTCGCGGTTGCAGTTGGTTTTACTTATTCAAAAGCGGGTCTAGGTGCAGAGTTCTTCCCAGAAGTTGATCCGCCATTCTTTAATGTCAAAGTTCGCTCGCATGGGGATCTGTCTATCCAAGAAAAGGATGACATCATGCGTGATATTGAACTGATGATGCTCAATCATGATGAGTTCGATACCGTTTACACGCGTACTGGTGGTGACGACCAGATTGGTTTGATCTCAATTACGCCTGTTGACTGGCAATATCGACGCAGCGTTAAGGCGATTATTGATGAGTTGAAGGTACAAACCGATCAATACGCTGGTGTTGAGATTGAATATAAGTTCCCTGATGCTGGGCCTCCGGTTGAAAATGACTTAGTGATTGAGCTGTCGGCAAGAACTCCAGAGCAGCTCAATCAAGCTGCAAAAATTGTGAGAGGTTGGGCTGATGGAAATAAAGCACTGACCAATATCAGCGATACTGCGAGTAAAGATGGCATCGATTGGAAGGTGGATATTCGCCGCGACGATGCTGCGCGCTTTGCAGCTGATGCGACCTTAGTGGGTAACACCGTTCAATTCGTGACTAATGGTCTCAAGATTGGTGATTATCTGCCCGATGACTCTTCAGAAGAGGTCGATATCTTGGTGCGCTACCCTAATGATAAGCGTGATATCGGGCGCTTCGACCAGCTTAGGGTGAAAACGCCAGCAGGTTTAGTACCTATTACTAATTTCGCTCAGATCGTTCCCGACCATAAGCAAGACACCATTAAACGCCTTGATGGCAAGCGTGTGGTGAACATCATGGCGGATATGGAAGAAGGGTATAACCTTGCTCTCGAACTACCAAAGATCGAACAAGCATTGAGTGAGCTAGGGCTGCCGAGTAGCGTGGAATTTCGCATCCGTGGTCAAAACGAAGAACAAGAAAACTCGTCAGCCTTTTTACAAAGTGCTTTCTTGGTTGCTTTGGCGGTAATGGCTTTGATTCTGATTACTCAGTTCAATAGCTTCTATCAAGCGTTTTTGATTCTGAGTGCTGTATTGTTTTCGACCGTTGGCGTGTTCGTTGGCTTACTGATCTTCCAACGTCCGTTTGGCATTGTGATGTCGGGAATTGGGGTAATAGCGCTCGCCGGCATAGTCGTGAACAACAACATCGTGTTGATTGATACTTATAATCAGCTCATCAAAAGAGGCTTGGACAAGCGAGATGCGATTCTAAGAACCGGTGTTCAGCGTTTAAGGCCAGTAATGCTCACGACGGTTACGACTATCTTAGGTTTAATGCCGATGGTGTTAGAGATGAACATCGACCTGATTAATCAAAAGATAGAGTTTGGCGCGCCAAGTACACAATGGTGGTCACAGCTTGCGACCGCTATTGCTGGTGGTTTGGCGTTTGCCACGGTGCTGACTTTAGTATTAACCCCTTGTTTGTTAATGCTTGGACGGAACAACAAACCTGAAAAACAGTAGCTAGTTGTGGTATGTGAGCATAAAAAAGAGCGCCTTGATGGGCGCTCTTTGCATTTTTCTATTTTGCAGTGAAGCTACAAACGCCTAGTTAGTCGCTAGTAACTGACCGTATCGCTCAAGGTTTCTTAATCGAATCTCTGAGTTGGCAATAAAGGTTGCTTTTGCTTTACCAGTTAACGACTTGGATTGAGGCAATTTCACGGTACGCGCATTTTTATGTACGCCATTAACCAAGAATTCATAATGTAAGTGCGGGCCAGTCACACGGCCTGTACCGCCCAAAGTACCAATGGTTTGGCCTTGTTTTACGCGCTGACCGGTTTTCACCATACGTCGCTTCATGTGCAGGTACTTGGTGATGTAGGTGTTGCTGTGGCGGATGAACACGTAGTTACCATTGAATTGGTTGTAACCTGACTTCTGAACAATACCGTCACCGGCTGCCCAGATAGGCGTGCCAACAGGGGCTGCGTAGTCAGTACCGCGGTGAGCTCGAATCTTACCGGTTACTGGGTGTCTCCTGGTAGGGTTAAAGTTCGATGTTACGCGACGAAAATCAATTGGTGAGCGCAAGAACGCCTTCTTCATCGCACGACCATTTTCATCGAAGTAGTTGCCGCTTTTATCATCCAATACCGCGGTAAATGAATCGCCTTGGTTTTTGAACACGGCTGCCATGATCTTACCGCGACCAACTACTTCACCTTCAACCACTTTCTCTTGGTATAAGATTTTGAAGCTGTCGTTCTTACGAATATCTAACGCAAAGTCGATATCCCAACCGAAGATGCCGGCCAGTTCCATAATTTGGTTTGCGGTTAAACCTGCGCTGACGCCAGCGTTCCAGAAGTTAGAGGTGATGTTGGCTTCGGCATAATTGTATTGGTATACCACTTCTTTTTTGTCGAAACTTGATGAGAAAGAATCGCCAGATTTAGTGATCTTGAAGCTTTCAAACGCACTAAGTTGTCGTTTTAACTGAATAAGGTCGTTGTTTTCATCAAAGCCGAACTGCAAGACATCACCAGGTCTTAGGTTAGACAGCTGCTTCTTAATATCATTATTGGTATTGAGTAGCGTGATCAGCAGACGGTATGAGAGGCCAATACGTTCAAATAAAACAGAGGTGCTTTCGCCAGAACGAACGGTGTATTTCTCCCAATTGAGCACTGCCGTCGGTGGAGCGTCACTTGAGCTAATAAGTGCAGAGGCATTGATAGTCAGTGGGTAATGTTTTCCCACAACTAAAGCGCCCGAATCGTCACGCAAACTGTTGACGTCGGGGAGTAAGAAAATCGCGACGAAAATTATGGCACTAAAAAATGCGATAAAAGCCCGGTGCAAAATAGGAAGGCGTGCAAAAATAGACAACATGTTCCGGTTCGTTCTGTAAATATTATGAAAATCGACGACGGAATAGTGTAACTGGTTTCAAAATACATCGCTATTCAAGTAAGATGTCTAATTAATGTATTTTTGCCAAATCTGTGGGAGTGAACAAGAATGGCGAGTATTGAAGCTGCACTAGCCGAGATCAAACGTGGCGTAGAAGAACTGATTCCAGAAGACGAACTGATTGCGAAACTAAAAGAAGGTCGTCCTTTACGCATTAAGCTGGGTGCCGATCCAACAGCTCCAGATATCCACCTAGGCCATACGGTTATCTTTAACAAGCTTCGTGCTTTTCAAGAGCTTGGTCATGAAGTGACATTCCTTATCGGTGATTTCACTGCAATGGTTGGTGACCCATCAGGTAAAAACTCAACACGTCCACCACTAAGCCGTGAAGACGTATTGAAGAATGCTGAAACTTACAAAGAACAAGTATTCAAAATTCTAGATCCTGCGAAAACGCAAATTCGTTTCAACTCTGAATGGCTATCTGAGCTTGGTGCTGAAGGCATGATTCGTCTTGCTTCTAACCAAACTGTTGCTCGTATGCTTGAGCGTGATGACTTCAAAAAGCGTTACGCTGGTGGTCAACCGATCGCAATCCACGAATTCATGTACCCACTTCTACAAGGTCACGACTCTGTTGCACTAGAGAGCGACGTTGAGCTTGGCGGTACTGACCAGAAGTTTAACCTTCTAATGGGTCGTGAACTGCAAAAAGCAGCAGGTCAAAAACCACAAGCGGTACTAATGATGCCACTACTTGTTGGTCTAGACGGTGTTAAGAAGATGTCTAAGTCTGCGCATAACTACATCGGTATTAGCGAAGCACCAAGCGAGATGTTTGGTAAGATCATGTCTATCTCTGACGATCTAATGTGGAGCTACTACGAGCTGCTGTCTTTCCGTCCTCTTGAAGAAGTTGCGGAACTGAAAGCTGGCGTTGATGCAGGTAAGAACCCGCGTGACGTTAAAGTGCTTCTTGCTAAAGAGATCATCGCTCGTTTCCACAGTGAAGCAGATGCCGAAGCCGCTGAGCAAGAGTTCGTTAACCGTTTTGCTAAGAACCAAGTTCCTGATGAAATGCCGGAGTTTGAATTCGAAGCAGGCCTGCCAATTGCGAACGTTCTAAAAGAAGCGGGTCTTGTAAACTCGACTTCTGATGCGATGCGTATGATCAAGCAAGGTGCGGCTAAGCTTGAAGGCGAGAAGATTGAAGACAGCAAATTCGTGCCTGAAGCAGGTACTGCCGTTTACCAAGTAGGTAAGCGTAAGTTTGCTCGTATTACTATTAAGTAATAATGCACATCAATAATTGAACCAAAGGCATCCACGGATGCCTTTTTTATTGACTTAAAATTGACGAAACTTTGAAACGCCTATTGCTACACTATGCGCGCTGTCAAATTGACAGTAATTCTGGAGATTTTTATGAACAATACCGACCATCCTCCTAGTTTGAATGGAGAAGAATAACCTGTCTCGGTATTGATCTATTGTCCTGCCGTTCAGGTAGGGTATCTTTGTTTTCCCCCGCATTCTTTTCCACACACTAGATTCTAACAAGTAGACACATCAGTAGCTTTCAGCTCTTGGTGCGCTTAGCTGTACGCTCTTGGTGTATTAGCTATAGGCTATTTGTTTTGATGGTCGTTACCTTTGCCAATCGGGAGATTCGCCATGACGGTAATGAACAACACTTTTTTATCTATTGAAGCTCTGTACTCAGAGCAAGACATCCAAGCTGTATCGAATGCATTTCAACAGTACGGACGTGAACAACAAATTAATCTTTTGAATCGAATGCCGCTCGAAGATGCGGTGCTAGTGCTGGGGCAATGCTCTTTGAGTACGATTCAGACTTTACTTAGTGAGCTAGAAGAGCAGGGCTTTGAGAAGCGCTCTCGACATCTAGCTCACCAACTAGGGCTGATCTACTCTGAGGTAGAACCTCAACAGGGTTACCTTTCGACTGGCGTCATGAGCCACGTCAGGCAGCGTATCGGTTGGATTATTGCGTTAGCACTATTGGGAATCGTCTCAGGGCTTATCATTGCTCAGTATGAAGACATTCTCAGTCAGTTGGTTCTTTTGGCAATCTACATGCCGGTAATTGCTGCTGCTGGTGGTAATACCGGAACACAAGCCGCGACTTTGGTGATCCGAGCCTTAGCCACCGGTGAGTTGAAAAAACGCCAATGGGCTAACGTGCTGTGGAAAGAGTTTAGAGTTGCTATTTGTTTAGCTCTAGCGATTGCCGTAGTTATGATTGGGCGCATTTTGCTATTCAGTGAAAACCAATCGACAGGTGGTTATGACATCAACATGATTGCATTAGCGATTGCGGTCGCGCTGTTTATTCAGGTGACCATATCAACTGTACTCGGCGGAGGGTTACCGATAGTTGCTAGGCTATTTAAGCTTGATCCAGCGGTGTTAGTGAGCCCAGTACTTGCATCGATAGTGGATATCTCAGGAATGTGGATCTACTTCACTGTGGTGAACTTATTTCTAGGAATCGCTTAAAAGCTGATAAAAATAGCTAAATACATCTGAGAAATAAAAATGGCGCTGAAGATTGAAGGTCTTCAGCGCCATTTTTGTTATTAAAGTAGAAGTTTACACAGAGCTAAGCATTACTTAGATTTGCTTTGTGTTTGACTGAACTCGACCACATCTTTGTAGAAAGCACGTTCAAACTGGGTGATAGGTGCTTCCACTGGTTTGTCTGGATCTTGTTCTTCAGGGAAGTAATCACGAACAAACTGCACAAACAGAGAGCTTGGTTTTCCCGCCTTATCTAATCCGTATCCCGCCATGTTGTAACTGCCGTATAGAGAACCACTTTTGGCGATAATGTTGCCTTGAATCGGTGCTTTTCTCATGCTTTGACGGTATTTGAGCGTTCCATCAGTGCCAGATGTAGGCATAGCCTCAATCAGGTTGAGCTGTTGATCGTTTTCCCAGATATAACGAAGCACTTGAGCCATGGTCTGTGACCTCATTCGGTTATTTCTGGATAACCCTGAACCATCGACGAGCTGCGCTTTACGGAGGTCAATATTAGCCTTGGTCAGTAATATCTGTTTTATCGCTTCAGTACCGTTATTGAAGCTACCCGGTTGAACATAAAATGTCGCTCCTAGCGTTTTAGTTAGATTATCTGCGATAAGGTTATCCGACTTTTTGAGCATGATATCGAGCAGTTCAGGAAGCTTTTCTGAGTTGTGACTAGCGACTAACGTGGTTTTGTCTGCTTTCGCTTTTTTACCAATAATCACATCACCTTTTACTTCTATTTTCAGTTCTTTGAGAAGCGACGTAACGACTTGATAGGTATAAAGTTCTGGATTTTGAATCGCGAACTTGAGTGGCAGTGGCTTTTTACGTTCAACTAAGCAACCAGAGAGCTTGTAAGCGTTATCTGGTGTGGTGATGAGCTCTAAGTCGCATTGTGTTGCCTTTTGCCCAGAGCGAGTTACCGTGGTGGCAGTGGTCGTCACGTCTATCGGATAGTGAGCGGGAATATAAACGCGTGTCGTACCATTATCTTTTGTATAAATAGAGGCTTGTGCGCAGTTGCTGTCTAAGGTCATTGCACTAGAAGGCGCGCTGTAACAAACGCCTAGAATGTCCCAAGGCCAACCCACCGCTCGCTGATAGCCCGTAAAAGTCGAGTTATCGAGGTATAAGTTGCCCTTTATGGTTCTTGATTGAGACTTAGCGTATTGAGCCAAAAGGCTTTTAAGCTGTTCTCGTTGCAGCGTTGGGTCGCCACTAAATGAAATGATTGAGTCATTCCCAGAACGGGCAATGCTGGTCATGTAGTGAAAGTCATCCCCTAATTCCAACTTAGCCGCCAAAGCTGTCACCAGCTTTAAAGTACTGGCGGGTGGATAGAAGCCATCACTGTTGGAATTCATTTTATTTGAGACGCCACTCAGGGATTCCAAAATCACACTGGTGCTACTGCCATCAGGCAGTTTATCTAAAGGGGCGTAAGCGTTAACTGAGAAAGCGCTAATGGAAAAACTACATACAAGTAGTGTGGATAGAAGGCGCATAGAAGATTTCTTGGATGGCTGATGTTTTCAGTATACAGATATAAAAAACGCCCGCTAGATAGCGGGCGTTTTGATTCTCAATTAACTAATTAATCAATTAGATAATCAGAATTAGAAGTCGTAACGTAGACCTAGAGCGATTTCGTCTTCAGCTTGAGCAGAGGTTGCGTTGCCGTTTGCCACTAGGTTTGTTGTACCGATCTTGTCGCCTTCAGAGATTAGGTTGAAGTTGTACGAGATGTAAGTACGGAAGTTAGGCTTGAAGTAGTAAGTTGCATCGATTGCAACGTTATCTGCAGAAGTTTCACCGTCAGTTTCTGCATTGTTGTACGTTAGCGTGAATGCAGTTTGATCTAGTGTGTAAGCCGTTGCAAATTCGTAACCTGTGTAATCTACAGATCTGTTGTTGTATTCAGCGCCAGTTGCTGTCGTCGCTTGTTTTTCACCATCAGTGAATACACCTGCGAAGTAGAAATCGCTCATGCGGTAAGATGCAGAAAGCATGTACTCGTTAGATTGATCTTGGTCTGCGTAACCAGCACCTAGTTTAACGCCAGAATCACCGATTGCGTAGATAGCAGATAGAGAGTAGCCATCTTTGCCGTTGTCGTTGATTTCACCGTTTACTTTACCGCCATCACTGTCAGCGAAGCGGTAGCTTGCTTTAACGCCTAGATCTTGGAATTGACCTTTGTACGAAAGCATGTTGTCTGAACGGTCAGCAACTGCGATTTTGTCTGCCGCTGAGTTACCGTGGTAAGACATGATATCGGTAAAGTCAGTGATAACGCCTAGCGCACCGTCGTTTTTACCGTATGTAACTTCACCGAATGTACCGCCAATACCAGCGTATGTGTAACGGTTTGTGATGCTGTCGCTGTTGCTGTCTGTAGCACCACCGTTTTCAGCAGTTGTGAATTCGCCTTCGTAGAAACCAACGCCGTATAGGCCGTCTTGGATTTCAACTTTACCTAGGAAGTTAAGACGTACACGTGTTTTGTCTTCAGCTTTGCCATCTTTCATCGATAGACGAGCTTCCGCACGACCACCGATCTCTAGAGAAGTGCCGTTTGAGCTGTATACAGAAGTACCGGCAATATCACCAGCTTGTTTACCGTCGGCTGCCACTGCGTTAGTAGCAAGAGCTGCAGCAGATACAGCAAGCGCGATCATAGTCTTGTTCATGTTATAATTTCCTAATTACTGTCCATAGAAGTTTTATTAAGGATTTGAACCCTTTTGTGTATTGCCTGTATTAATCAGGCTTCATAATCATGATTAGAACAGAAGTCTGAAAATGCCAGTGCAATCCATGGGTTACTTTTTACCTCTAAAGTTCCATGGTCAGTTAGTAAAATGATATAAAACTAAAAAATGAACACTGTTTTATTATGTTCTTTTTTGTTTAAGTAGTTGTTTTTGAGTGTATTTTATAAAAGTGTGATCTGTGTTTATTTTGTTTGTTTTTTGTTTTTTTAGGTATTTAACTCTCCACTTATTGATGGGGAAGTTATTATTCATTTTTGTGATGTCTGTAATTTAGACCTAGATAAAGCTTTTATAACGCAAAGTGGAATAAAGGTGATTTAGCCATAAAGTTTGTTTACACTAAGCCAAATCGTTTTGTTTCTATCACCCAATAAATACGTTGGGTGTATTTATGTTGGCCAAAGAAAGCTTTGGCATAGAGGTAAAAAATGGAAAAGGTTCCAATGACAGTACGTGGCGCTCAGCAGCTACGTGACGAATTAGATCGCCTACTTAAGCTACGCCCTGTTATCTCAGCAGCTATTGGTGAAGCACGTGAACTAGGTGACCTGAAAGAGAATGCTGAATACCACGCCGCTCGTGAAGAGCAGGGTATTTGTGAAGCTCAGATCCGTGATATTGAATATAAGCTATCACTGGCTCAGATCATCGATGTAACGCAAATGGATAATACGGGCAAGATTATCTTTGGTACGACAGTGACACTGATTGATGTGGATACCGATGATGAGTTCCGCTACCAAATCGTTTCAGAAGACGAAGCAGACATCAAAACGGGTCGCATTTCTGTGAAATCGCCAATTGCTCGCGGTCTTATCGGTAAAATGGAAGGCGACGAAGTCATGATCTCTACCCCTGGTGGTGACAAAGACTTCGAAATCGACAAAGTAGAATATATCTAATTGAATTTTCTTTGTTTCTGATAAGTAAAAAGGTCGCTAAATGCGACCTTTTTCGTTTCTCACGCTACACTAAAAGATAAGCGCTGTGGCTTCCTATTAGTGAAGTTAGCTTATATCAAACTCGCTTATTTACGTGGAATCTCGATTTTACGTGCTTCTGACTGGCGGAACAGTACTAGAACTTTACCGATAGTCTGTACTTTCTCAGCTTTAGTTTCACGTACAATTGCATCGATAATCAGTTGCTTAGTCTCACGGTCTTCTGATGCAACTTTAATCTTGATCAGTTCGTGGTGGTCTAGAGCTAATTCGATTTCCGCTAGAACAGCTTCAGTAAGTCCATTTGCGCCCATTAGCACAACAGGTTTTAAACTGTGAGCTAGGCCCTTTAGATGCTGCTTTTGTTTGGTACTTAGGTTCATTACGCGGCCAATTTTCTTTACTATTAGGGTTGAAAAAACCTATTTTAACGCCATCTAAAGCTGAAGACTATAATTTATTCAGCAATTAGTACTTTCCTCCAATTTAGGTATCCAATGAGCAAACAGAAACACTCGGCCAGTTCAGGCCGTTGGTTGAAGGAACACTTCGACGACAAGTACGCAAATGAAGCAAGAAAGAAAGGCTATCGTTCACGTGCTTATTTCAAAATGGAAGAGATTCAAACGAAAGATAAATTGCTGTCTCCTGGGATGACCATTGTGGATTTGGGTGCAGCACCTGGCGGTTGGTCTCAATATGCTGCTAAGATTGTTGGAGACAACGGACAAATCATTGCGTGTGACTTGTTACCAATGGATCCGATTGCTGGTGTTAGCTTTTTACAAGGCGATTTCCGCGAAGAAGCTGTGCTAGATGCCTTGTTGGAACGTATACAACCAAACATGGTTGATGTCGTGATGTCAGATATGGCACCTAATATAGCAGGCAACAACTCTGTGGATCAGCCAAGAGCTATGTATTTAGTTGAATTAGCTTTGGATATGTGTCGACAAGTTCTAGCTACCAATGGTAGTTTTGTTGTAAAAGTATTCCAAGGCGAAGGGTTTGACCAATACGTTAAGGACGTCCGCGAGATGTTTAAAACAGTAAAAGTTAGAAAACCCGACTCTTCTCGAGCTCGATCTCGTGAAGTGTTTATCGTAGCCACTGGTTACAAAGGTTAACGATTCTCTTCCAAGAGTGAGAGTTAACAACATGGCTACAGGTTACAAACTGTAGTACCCTACCTTTAATTACAATTAGTTATCGAGAGGCTTACACCTTGAGTGACATGGCAAAAAATTTAATTCTGTGGCTTGTTATCGCGGTAGTGTTGATGTCGGTATTCCAGAGCTTCGGCCCTGGGGAGAGTAACGGCAGAGCAGTAGATTACACCACGTTTGTACAGGAAGTTGGCCAAGGCCAGATTCAAGACGCACAGTTCAATAACAGCGAAATCACTTTCACACGTCGTGGTGGTGGTTCTAAGTATGTAACTTACATGCCTGTTTATGATCAAAAGCTACTTGATGACTTAATTAATCAAAACGTAAAAGTTCAGGGTACACCACCTGAAGAGCAGAGCCTGCTTGGCACTATCTTCATCTCATGGTTCCCAATGATCTTACTGATTGGTGTATGGATTTTCTTCATGCGTCAAATGCAAGGCGGCGGCGGCGGTAAAGGCGCGATGTCTTTCGGTAAGAGTAAAGCTCGAATGATGAGCGAAGAACAAATCAAAACCATGTTTGCTGATGTTGCTGGTTGTGACGAAGCAAAAGAAGACGTGAAAGAGCTTGTGGACTACCTTCGTGACCCAAGCCGCTTCCAAAAGCTAGGTGGTAAGATCCCGACAGGTATCCTGTTGGTTGGTCCTCCTGGTACGGGTAAAACATTGCTTGCAAAAGCGATTGCCGGTGAAGCGAAAGTACCGTTCTTTACTATCTCTGGTTCTGACTTCGTTGAAATGTTTGTTGGTGTTGGTGCATCTCGTGTGCGTGACATGTTCGAACAAGCGAAGAAAGCGGCACCTTGTATCATCTTTATCGATGAAATTGATGCTGTAGGTCGTCAACGTGGCGCTGGTGTTGGTGGTGGTCACGATGAACGTGAACAAACACTGAACCAAATGTTGGTTGAGATGGATGGTTTCGAAGGTAACGAAGGTATTATCGTTATCGCTGCGACTAACCGTCCAGACGTACTAGACCCTGCATTACTTCGTCCTGGTCGTTTTGACCGTCAAGTTGTGGTTGGTCTACCGGATGTACGTGGTCGTGAACAGATTCTTAAAGTACACATGCGTAAAGTGCCACTATCAGGTGATGTTGAACCGTCGCTGATCGCTCGTGGTACTCCAGGCTTCTCTGGTGCAGATCTTGCGAACCTTGTGAACGAAGCGGCGCTATTTGCTGCTCGTGGTAACAAGCGCAATGTATCTATGGTTGAGTTTGAACTTGCGAAAGACAAAATTATGATGGGTGCAGAGCGCCGTTCAATGGTTATGTCTGAAGAAGTGAAAGAGTCAACGGCTTACCACGAAGCGGGTCATGCAATTGTTGGTCGTTTGGTACCTGAACACGATCCAGTGTACAAGGTGTCAATCATTCCACGTGGTCGTGCGCTTGGTGTAACCATGTATTTGCCAGAGCAAGATCGTGTGAGCATGTCTCGCCAACATCTAGAGTCTATGATTTCTAGCCTGTACGGTGGTCGTCTTGCTGAAGAACTGATTTACGGTAAAGACAAAGTGTCAACTGGTGCGTCTAACGATATCGAACGTGCAACTGATATTGCTCGTAAGATGGTTACGCAGTGGGGCTTCTCTGAGAAATTGGGTCCTCTTCTTTACGCAGAAGAAGAAGGTGAAGTTTTCCTAGGTCGCGGCATGAGCCAAGCTAAGCACGTTTCTGATGACACGACTAAGCTTATCGATGAAGAGATTCGTATCCTTATCGACCGTAACTACGATAGAGCTAAGAAGATTCTTGAAGATAACATGGATATCATGCATTCGATGAAAGACGCTCTAATGAAGTTCGAAACGATCGATGCAGGTCAAATTGATGACTTGATGGAGCGTAAGCAAGAGATTCGTGATCCAGCTGGTTGGGGTGATCAGGTAAAAGCTGAACCTACAAAGGAAGAAGCAAAACCTGAAGCTAAGGCAGAAGAAGCTAAAGCGGAACCAAAAGCTGAAGAGTCGAAAGTTGAAGAAGTTAAATCTGAAACAGATGATGCTCAAAACAAAGATTCTTAATCGCTAAGTTATAAATTAAAACCCTGAGTACGCTCAGGGTTTTTCTGTTTCTAGCCCTAGATGTTTTTACCTTTAAGACCCACCTTCCATGATATTAAAAGCACATAATAAAACGCTCGTTTTAGACCGCCCACATGTGATGGGTATCCTCAATGTTACGCCTGACTCTTTCTCTGATGGCGGAAAATTCAATTCATTAGATAATGCTTTACTGCAAGCAGAGCGAATGATTCAAGCTGGTGTTAGCATTATTGACATTGGTGGTGAATCAACTCGCCCGGGAGCGCCTGACGTTCCTTTAGAAGAAGAGCTCGCTCGCGTTATTCCTGCCATTAAAGCAATTCGCGCTAAGTTTGATGTGTGGATCTCCATTGATACCAGTAAAGCTGAAGTGATGCGCCAAGCCGTTGAAGCGGGGGCTGATTTGATCAATGATGTGCGCGCACTGCAAGAGCCCGGAGCTTTAGAAGCGGCCGCCGATGCTAATGTGCCCGTTTGCCTGATGCACATGAAAGGTCAGCCAAGAACCATGCAAGCTAACCCTAATTACGATGATGTCCTAATGGATGTTGAAGCGTTCTTAAAAGAAAGGGTGGAGGCTTGTGAGGCTGTTGGTATATCAAAAGATCAGCTGATTCTGGATCCTGGTTTTGGTTTTGGTAAAACCATTGAGCATAATTACCACCTATTAGCGCACCTTGAAAAGTTTCATTCGTTAGGCTTACCTGTTTTAGCGGGGATGTCGAGAAAATCGATGATCTTTAAATTGCTAGACAAGGTTCCGGCCGACTGCATGGTCGCAAGCGTCACTTGCGCGACGATTGCCGCGATGAAAGGCGCACAAATTATTCGCGTTCATGATGTCGAGGAGACACTGGAAGCGATGAAAATAATCGAAGTGATGAACAACAATCACTAAATATAATTAAGGAAAATCACTATGTCTGATAAAAGACGTTATTTCGGCACAGATGGTGTGCGTGGCAAAGTAGGCCAGTACCCGATTACACCTGATTTTGTTCTGAAGCTTGGCTGGGCTGCGGGTCGTGTTCTTGCGAAGCAAGGCACAAAGAAAGTCATCATTGGTAAAGATACTCGTATCTCTGGTTACATGCTTGAGTCAGCGCTAGAAGCTGGCCTTGCTGCTGCTGGTCTTCAGGCTACGTTTACTGGCCCAATGCCAACACCTGCTGTGGCTTACCTAACTCAAACCTTCCGCGCTGAAGCCGGTATTGTTATCTCTGCATCACACAACCCATACTACGATAACGGTATCAAGTTCTTCTCTTCTGAGGGAACAAAACTGCCGGACGATATCGAGTTGGCAATTGAAGCAGAGTTGGATAAAGACATCGAATGTGTTGATTCTTCAGAGCTAGGTAAAGCCGTACGTTTGAACGATGCGGCTGGCCGTTACATCGAGTTCTGTAAAAGTACGTTCCCACATAAAATGACATTAGCTGGCATGAAGATCGTTATCGATTGTGCACATGGTGCGACTTACCACATTGCGCCTGCTGTATTTAAAGAACTGGGTGCTGAGGTCGTTGCGATTGGTGTTGAGCCAAACGGTACTAACATCAACCACGAAGTCGGTGCGACGGATGTACGTGCTCTGCAAGCAAAAGTGCTTGAAGAAAAAGCGGCATTAGGTCTTGGCTTTGATGGTGATGGTGACCGTATCATCATGGTTGACGAGCTAGGCAACAAAGTTGATGGCGACCAAATCGCTTACATTATTGCTCGTGATGCACTGCGTCGTGGTGAGTTGAAAGGCGGCGTTGTTGGTACACTAATGACCAACCTGGGTATGGAAAACGGCCTTAAGCAGTTAGGTATTCCGTTTGTACGTGCTGCTGTTGGTGACCGTTACGTAATGGAACAGCTTCTTGCTAAAGGCTGGAAGATCGGCGCTGAAAACTCGGGGCACGTTATCCTACTAGATAAAGTGACGACGGGTGATGCTATCGTTGCTGCTCTGCAAGTTTTGGCTTCAGTTGTTGATAGCGAAATGACACTGAATGAGTTGTCTCAGGGCATGACGTTGTACCCTCAAGTTCTAGAAAACGTTCGTTTCAGCGGAGATTCAAACCCACTAGAAGCCGAAGCGGTAAAAACAGCGGTTGTTGAAGTAGAAGCTGAGCTTGGCGAGAAAGGTCGTGTGCTATTACGCAAGTCTGGTACCGAGCCACTACTGCGTGTCATGGTTGAAGGCGAAGATGCAGAGCTTGTTCAAGCATCAGCGCTTAAGATTGCAGATGCAGTAAAAGCAAACTGCTAATTTAACCTTTTACTTAGCTGGCGCAGCGAATAGCGCCTGTGATTAGAAGTGATTGAGTTATCTCACGGTCAAAAGATATAACGGTCAAGAGAGACGTAAATGAGTTTTGTGTCGCTTTTGACCTTTTTTTGACCACTCACTTGGTAAAGGCTTATTTTTTAGCAAATTCTCCTTGTCAGCCATCGTCGCATTCGCTAGTATTGCTCGGCCTTCAGTTAGGAGGTCGCTAGCCTTGTTCTTAAAAATAGTTTTTTGAACGGCGCTGGCTCAACAATTAGGAACATAGGTGGAAAAATGTTTACAGTTCTACTTGTGATTTACCTGTTGGCAGCGCTTGGTGTAATTGGCCTAGTGTTGATTCAACAAGGTAAAGGCGCAGATATGGGAGCCTCTTTCGGTGCTGGCGCTTCAAACACTGTGTTTGGTGCTGGTGGCTCAGGAAATTTCCTTACCCGAATGACTGCAATTTTTGCAACTACATTTTTTATCCTTAGCTTAGTGCTTGGTAATATGTCTACACATAAAACTGAGTCACAATGGATTGACCCGACCCAAGGTCAGGTGATTCAACAAGCTGATGATGCAGTGAGTGAAGTTCCGGCGCAAGGCGACGAAATTCCACAATAATCTGTAAAGATTTGATGCCGAGATGGTGAAATTGGTAGACACGCTAGCATGAGGTGCTAGTGCCTTAGGGTGTGAGGGTTCGAGTCCCTCTCTCGGCACCATGTTTACAAACTTGTAAAACATCTTGTTGGGCGTATAATGCTCGCAAGTCGGACGCGGGATGGAGCAGTTTGGTAGCTCGTCGGGCTCATAACCCGAAGGTCGTCGGTTCAAATCCGGCTCCCGCAACCAATTTCAATGCTATTATATAGCTTGTATTGGTAGCAAGTTTGCACAGTGTGAACCTCACTGTGAGTTAGGTGCGATATCGAATGTGATGGCACTTAACATATAAGGGTCCAGCAACAAAAACCCCGGCTTATACGGGGTTTTTTGTTATCTAAGCATTTGTAAATGTATTTAGATAATGTTTGCTTGGAATTTAAATTGGGCTTTGAGCCCTTTTTTTGTTTCTGGAGTGGTTAAATGACTGGTTTAGAAAGACAACTTACTGAAATGCTTGACGCTCCAGTAGCAGCATCAGGTTATGAGTTAGTTGGATTAGAATTTATTCGTGCTGGTGAGCACTCAACGCTACGTATTTACATCGATTCACCAAACGGTATCAATGTAGATGATTGCGCTGAAGTTAGCCACCAAGTAAGTGCTGTAATGGACGTTGAAGATCCAATTTCAGTGGCTTATAACCTTGAAGTGTCTTCACCAGGTTTAGAGAGACCACTGTTCAAAGCAGAGCATTACCAACAATTTATTGGTCACGAGGTAAGCATCGTTTTGAAAATGGCTGTCGGCAACCGTCGTAAATGGAAAGGTGATATCCAATCTATCGAAGGCGAGACAGTGAAAGTATTGGTTGAAGGACAAGAAGAAGAATTCGTCCTTAGCAATATTGCGAAAGCTAACCTGATCCCTAAATTTTAGTTCTCCTAGAGAGAAGAGCTTAAGAGGCTAGATTAATGAACAAAGAAATTTTGGCGGTAGTAGAAGCTGTTTCAAATGAGAAAGCAGTTCCTCGTGAGCGTATTTTTGAAGCGCTTGAAATCGCGCTTGCAACGGCAACAAAAAAGAAAAGCGAACTAGAAATTGAAGTTCGTGTTGAAATTGACCGTAAAACGGGTGATTTCGAAACTTTCCGTCGTTGGGAAGCTGTTGAGGAAGTTGAATTCCCAACAAAAGAAATCTCTATTGAAGCTGCAAAGTACGATGACCCAGAGATCGAACTTGGCGGTTTCATTGAAGATGATATCGAATCAGTAACGTTTGACCGTATTACGACTCAAACGGCTAAGCAAGTTATCGTACAGAAAGTACGTGAAGCTGAACGCGCTCAAATCGTTGAGCAGTTCATCGATAACGAAGGCGAGCTAGTAACTGGCGCAGTTAAGAAAGTTAACCGTGACACTATTATTCTAGACCTAGGTAACAACGCTGAAGCGGTAATCCTTCGTGATGACCAACTTCCTCGTGAAAACTTCCGTCCAGGTGACCGTGTTCGTGGTCTTCTTTACGCAGTTAAACCAGAAGCTCGTGGTTTCCAGCTTTTCGTTACTCGTTCGAAGCCAGAAATGCTAGCTGAACTATTCCGTGTTGAAGTGCCTGAGATTGGTGAAGAGCTAATTGAACTTAAAGGTGCTGCACGTGACGCTGGTTCTCGTGCTAAAATCGCTGTGAAAACAAACGACAAACGTATTGACCCAGTTGGTGCGTGTGTTGGTATGCGTGGCGCACGTGTACAAGCTGTTTCTAACGATCTTGGTGGTGAACGTATCGATATCGTTCTTTGGGATGATAACCCGGCTCAATTCGTAATCAACGCAATGGCTCCTGCTGATGTTGCTTCAATCATCGTTGATGAAGACGCACACTCTATGGATATCGCTGTTGAAGCGGATAACCTAGCACAAGCGATTGGCCGTAGCGGTCAAAACGTACGTCTAGCGTCTCAACTTACTGGTTGGGAACTGAACGTAATGACTGTTGCTGATCTTGAGAAGAAGCACCAAGAAGAAGCAGTTGCCTCTATTGAAAACTTCATGAAGCACCTAGACATTGAAGAAGACTTTGCTCAAATGCTTGTTGAAGAAGGCTTCTCTACGCTTGAAGAAGTAGCATACGTTCCTGTGAACGAGCTTCTTGAAGTAGACGGTCTAGACGAAGGTATCGTTGAAGAACTACGTAACCGCGCAAAAGACGCACTGACTACTCTAGCGCTAGCGAAAGAAGAAACTTTCGACGGTGTTGAGCCTGCTGAAGACTTACTTGCACTTGAAGGTCTTGAGCGTGAAATGGCTTACAAGCTAGCAGCAAAAGGCGTTGCGACACTGGAAGACCTAGCTGACCAAGGCGTTGATGAACTAGAAGGCATCGAAGACCTAACTGCAGAGCGTGCAGGCGAGCTAATTATGGCTGCGCGTAACATCTGTTGGTTCGGCGACGAAGAATAATTCAGCAAGGAGAGAAAGCGGTATGACACAATTAACAGTTAAAGCACTGAGTGAAGAGATTGGTACGCCAGTTGACCGCTTAATTGAACAACTTGCTGATGCAGGCATGAAGAAAGCAGGGTCGGATCAAGTGACTGATTCAGAGAAGCAAACATTGCTAACGCACCTTAAAAAGGAGCACGGCGATACTTCAGGCGAAACAGAACCGACTCGTTTAACTCTTCAACGCAAGACCCGCAGCACGCTAAGTGTTGCCGCTGGAGGCGGTAAGAGTAAGGATGTTCAAGTAGAGGTACGTAAAAAGCGTACTTACGTGAAGCGCAGCACTATTGAAGATGAAGCGAAACGTGAAGCTGAGGAAGTAGCTAATCGTGAAGCGGAAGAGAAAGCACAACGCGATGCTGAAGAGCAAGCGAAACGTGATGCTGCAGAGAAAGCACAGCGCGAAGCTGAAGAAAAAGTAACACGTGAAGCGGATGCAAAACGTGAAGCTGAAGAGAAGGCTCAACGCGCACAAGCTGAAAAGGCTAAAAAAGACATGAATTCAAAAAATGCAGACGCTAACGCACAAGCGAAAAAAGAAGCGGATGAACTTAAAGCTCGTCAAGAGCTAGAAGCAACTCGTAAAGCAGAAGCTGAAGCAGCTAAGCTTGTTGAAGAAGCTCGTAAGTTAGCAGAAGAGAACCAAGAACGTTGGTCTGAAGAAGAGAAGAAGAAGAAAGAGCAAGAGAAATCTGCGGATTACCATGTGACTACTTCTACTTACGCTCGTGAAGCTGAAGATGCGGCAGATAAGAAAGATGAGAAAGCACCTCGTCGTCGCAAGAAGAAAGCAGCTCCTGCTAACCAACCTGCAAACAACCGTGGTGGTCGTAACCAACGTGGTCGTGGCGGTAAAGGTAAGCTTGCTAAACCAACTTCAATGCAGCAAGGCTTCGATAAGTCAGCAACTGTTGCTAAATCTGACGTTGCTATCGGCGAAACTATCGTTGTTTCTGAACTGGCTAGCAAAATGTCAGTTAAAGCAACTGAAGTTATCAAAGTAATGATGAAGATGGGCGCTATGGCGACTATCAACCAAGTGATCGACCAAGAAACAGCACAACTTGTTGCTGAAGAAATGGGTCACAAGGTAATCCTACGTAAAGAAAACGAACTTGAAGAAGCAGTACTAGCTGACCGTGATAGCGATGCTATCGCTGAAGGTCGTGCTCCTGTTGTTACTATCATGGGTCACGTTGACCACGGTAAAACTTCAACACTTGATTACATTCGTAAAGCACACGTTGCTTCTGGCGAAGCTGGCGGTATCACGCAGCACATTGGTGCTTACCACGTAGATACTGACAACGGTATGATCACTTTCCTTGATACTCCTGGACACGCGGCGTTTACAGCTATGCGTGCTCGTGGTGCTCAAGCGACAGATATCGTTGTACTTGTAGTTGCAGCAGACGATGGCGTAATGCCACAAACAATCGAAGCAATCCAGCACGCGAAAGCGGCAGGCGTTCCTCTGATTGTTGCTGTGAACAAGATCGATAAAGAGGGTGCAAACCCAGACAACGTTAAGAATGAGCTAGCTCAATACGACGTTATCCCTGAAGAATGGGGTGGTGAGAACATCTTCGTTCACATCTCTGCTAAACAGGGTACAAACATCGATGGTCTTCTAGAAGCTATCCTTCTTCAGTCTGAAGTTCTTGAACTTACAGCGGTTAAAGAAGGCATGGCGTCTGGTGTTGTTGTTGAATCTCGTCTTGATAAAGGTCGTGGTCCAGTTGCAACAGTACTAGTACAGTCTGGTACTCTAAACAAAGGCGATATCGTTCTTTGTGGTCAAGAGTACGGCCGTGTTCGTGCAATGCGTGATGAAAACGGTAAAGACATCGAAACTGCAGGTCCATCTATTCCTGTAGAAATTCTAGGTCTTTCTGGTGTTCCTTCGTCAGGCGATGAAGCGACTGTTGTACGTGATGAGCGTAAAGCACGTGAAGTTGCGAACTACCGTCAAGGTAAATTCCGTGATGTTAAACTAGCTCGCCAACAAAAAGCGAAACTAGAGAACATGTTCGCGAACATGACGGCTGGCGAAGTTGCTGAGCTTAACGTGGTACTTAAAGCTGACGTTCAAGGTTCTGTAGAAGCGATTGCTGACTCTCTACTGAAACTGTCAACTGACGAAGTGAAAGTGAACATCGTAGGTTCTGGTGTTGGTGGTATTACTGAAACTGATGCAACGCTTGCTGCAGCTTCTAACGCTATCATCCTTGGTTTCAACGTTCGTGCTGACGCAACTGCGCGTAACACGGTTCAGAACGAAAACCTAGATCTACGTTACTACTCAATCATTTACCAACTAATTGACGAAGTTAAACAGGCGATGGGCGGTATGCTTGCTCCTGAATTCCGTCAAGAGATCATTGGTCTTGCACAAGTTCGTGACGTATTTAAGTCGCCTAAACTTGGTGCAATCGCTGGTTGTATCGTGACTGAAGGTACGATTAAGCGTAGCAACCCAATCCGTGTACTTCGTGAAAACGTTGTTATCTACGAAGGTGAACTAGAGTCACTTCGTCGCTTTAAAGATGACGTTCAAGAAGTTAAGAACGGTTACGAGTGTGGTGTCGGCGTTAAGAACTACAACGACGTTCGCGTTGGTGACCAGATCGAAGTATTCGAAATCGTTGAGGTTAAACGTACTCTAGACTAATCAGTCTGTACGACTCGACATATTGACTAAGGTTACTAACATTACTAGTAAAGGTAATAAGTAATCGGTTGTTGAATACACCATGGGGGGCTGGTTATTACCAAGCCCCCCATCTTTCTAAGTGAGAAAAGAAAATGTCAAAAGAATTTAGCCGCACACAACGTGTGTCTCAGCAGCTTCAAAAAGAGCTTGCGCTTATCCTACAACGTGAAGTTCGTGACTCACGTATTGGTATGGTAACTATCTCAGACGTAGAAGTGTCTCGTGACCTTGCTTACGCAAAAGTGTTCGTGACTTTCCTATGTGTTGGTGAGCAAACACCGGAATCATGCCTTAAAGCTCTTAAAGAGCATGAAGTGCCAGTTCGTATGGCTCTTGGTAAGCGTATTCGCCACCGTCTAACGCCTGAAGTTCGTTTTACTTACGACAACACACTAGTAGAAGGCATGCGTATGTCTAACCTAGTAAGTGAAGTTCTGAACGACGACAAGCGTAAGCAAGAAGAAGCTGGCCGCACTGACGAAACTCAGTCTAAGGGCGAAGAGTAATGGCTCGCCGTCGTAAAGGTCGCCCTATCAACGGGGTAATTCTATTAGATAAGCCGACTGGTATTTCGTCTAATGATGCACTGCAAAAAGTAAAGCGTATTTACTTTGCAGAGAAGGCAGGGCACACCGGTGCTCTGGATCCTCTTGCGACTGGCATGCTGCCAATTTGTCTTGGTGAAGCGACGAAGTTCTCTCAGTTTCTTCTAGATTCTGATAAGCGCTACGTTGTTATCGCTAAGCTTGGTGAGCGTACCAATACCTCTGACTCTGATGGTGAAGTGGTAGAGACACGTGATGTTAACGTGACTCAAGAACAGCTTGAGCGTTGCATTGCGAGCTTCAAGGGTGAAACCGATCAGATACCATCAATGTTTTCGGCATTGAAGTATCAAGGTAAGCCTTTGTACGAATACGCACGTGCAGGTATTGAGGTTCCTCGTGAGTCTCGTAAGATCACTGTGTACTCTATTGAACTGCTTCGCTTTGAAGGTGATGAAGTTGAAATGGAAGTGCATTGTTCGAAAGGCACATACATCCGCACAATTACCGACGATCTTGGTGAGATGCTAGGTTGTGGTGCTCACGTGACCATGCTTCGTCGTACAGGTGTCGCGAAGTACCCATACGAGCGTATGGTGACTTTGGAGCAGTTAAACGAGATCTTAGAGCAAGCACAGGCGCAAGAAATTGCACCGAAAGAGCTGCTTGATCCACTGCTGATGCCAATGGACACTGCCGTTGAAGACTTACCAGAAGTAAACCTGAACGCGGAACTGACTGACCTAGTTCAGCACGGTATGCCAGTTCAGGTTGCTGGTGCGCCAACTGAAGGCACGGTTCGTATGACAAGTGGCGAAGAGAAGCTGTTTGTCGGCGTAGCTCAGATTGCTGAAGATGGCCGAGTTGCACCGAAGCGTTTGGTTGTTTTCAGAGATGAAGAGCCACAAGCTTAGCGCTTATATCGAGTCAGATCTTAGCGGTTTGCCTTGAAATGCGAGCAAATAAGACAGAAAGCGAACGCCTAATTTAGGTGGTTCGCTTTTTTTGTTTTTAATGGGTTCGATTGTTATTGCACCAACTGACAAACTTCCCTATAATCCTCGGCTCGCGTAGCGGCTGAATCAGAGATTGGCTGCTACAAATATAAACTTACTCTTATCAGGAGAGAATTATGTCTCTGAATGCAGAAACTAAAGCAGCAATCGTTGCTGAATACGCACAATCTGAAGGCGACACAGGTTCACCAGAAGTACAAGTAGCACTACTTACTGCTTCTATCAACCACCTACAAGGTCACTTCAAAGCGCACAAACACGATCACCACAGCCGTCGTGGTCTACTACGTATGGTTTCTAGCCGTCGTAAGCTTCTTGATTACTTGAAAGGCAAAAACCTTGCTCGTTACCAAGACCTAATCAAGCGTCTAGGCCTACGTCGCTAATAGCGATGTCTGCAAAGACAGTTTGAAGAAAAGGAGCATTTATGCTCCTTTTTTTGTGCCTGTAAGAAAATGCTAGGCTGGATGCTCAGAATATCATCTGGCTTTTTCTGATAGGAAATATATCTCCTAATAAAAATAGTTTATACTACGCCCGCCTATAGCGTTTTCAGCGTTTGGCAATCAACCTCTCAAGAGATTACAGTCACAGATGTCGGCCAATAGGTCGCGACTATTCAAAGGCGGATTTGGTCTTAATTCGGCGTATGAACACATACAAAGAGTCACCATCCTAAGTCCCTTTTCACTAGTCGCGATTGGTAATGTCTTGAGTCATTATTCACTTAATCTAAAGTCTGACTTTAGAGCTAAGGATATACAATGTTTGAAAAACCAGTTGTAAAATCGTTCCAGTACGGTAACCACACCGTTACTCTAGAAACGGGCGTAATTGCACGTCAAGCTACTGCTGCTGTAATGGCGACTATGGACGATACTTCAGTATTCGTTTCTGTTGTTGCTAAGAAAGAAGCAGTTGCAGGTCAAGACTTCTTCCCACTAACAGTAAACTACCAAGAGCGTACATACGCTGCGGGTAAAATCCCTGGTGGTTTCTTCAAGCGTGAAGGTCGTCCATCTGAAGGCGAAACACTAACAGCTCGTCTGATTGACCGTCCAATTCGTCCACTTTTCCCAAGTGCGTTTAAAAACGAAGTTCAAGTTATCGCTACGGTTGTTTCTATCAACCCTGACGTAAACCCAGACATGATCACTATGATCGCAACATCTGCTGCGCTTGCTATCTCTGGTGCTCCATTCAATGGTCCTATCGGTGCTGCACGTGTTGGTCACATCGACGGCGAACTTGTTCTTAACCCATCAAATACTGAGCTTGAAAACTCTAAACTAGACCTAGTTGTGTCTGGTACAGAAGGCGCAGTACTTATGGTTGAATCTGAAGCAGATAACCTATCTGAAGAAGAAATGCTTTCAGCTGTTGTTTACGGTCACGACCAACAACAAGTTGTAATCAAAGCAATCAACGAGTTTGCTGCTGAAGTTGCAACTCCATCTTGGAACTGGGAAGCACCAGCAGTTAACACTGAGCTTAAAGCTCAAGTTGCTGAACTTGCTGAAACTCGTCTATCTGACGCGTACCAGATCACTGAGAAAATGGCTCGTTACGAGCAAGTTGGCGTAATCAAGAACGACGTTGTTGAAGCTCTAATTGCACAAGACGAAAACCTAGATGAGCGCGAAATCCGCGGCATGCTTGGTTCTCTAGAGAAAAACGTAGTACGTAGCCGCATCATCGCTGGCAACCCACGTATCGATGGCCGTGAAAAAGACATGGTTCGTGCGCTAGACGTACGTACTGGTGTTCTTCCACGTACACACGGTTCTTCTCTATTCACTCGTGGTGAAACTCAAGCACTTGTTACTGCAACGCTTGGCACACAACGTGATGCTCAAATCATCGACAGCCTGATGGGTGAGAAGAAAGACAACTTCCTTCTACACTACAACTTCCCTCCATACTGTGTAGGTGAAACTGGTTTCGTTGGTTCTCCTAAGCGTCGTGAAATTGGTCACGGTAAGCTTGCTAAACGTGGTATCCAAGCAGTAATGCCTTCTGTTGAAGAATTCCCATACACAGTTCGTGTTGTATCGGAAATCACAGAATCTAACGGTTCTTCTTCAATGGCTTCTGTATGTGGTACATCTCTAGCTCTTATGGATGCTGGTGTTCCAATCAAAGCTTCTGTTGCGGGTATCGCAATGGGTCTTGTTAAAGAAGGCGACGATTTCGTTGTTCTTTCTGACATCCTTGGCGACGAAGATCACCTAGGTGACATGGACTTTAAAGTAGCAGGTACTAACGCTGGTATCACTGCACTTCAAATGGACATCAAGATCGAAGGTATCACTAAAGAGATCATGCAAATTGCACTTAACCAAGCGCAAGGTGCACGTAAGCACATCCTTTCTGTAATGGATGAAGCTATCTCTGGTGCTCGTGAAGATATCTCTGAATTCGCTCCACGTATCCACACAATGAAAATCAGCTCTGATAAGATCAAAGATGTTATCGGTAAAGGCGGCGCAGTTATCCGTGCTCTTTGTGAAGAAACTGGTACTACAATCGAAATCGAAGACGATGGCACAATCAAGATTGCTGCTACTGAAGGCGCAGCTGCTAAAGAAGCTATCCGTCGTATCGAAGAGATCACAGCTGAAGTTGAAGTTGGCCGCATTTACCAAGGTAAAGTTGCTCGTCTAGCTGACTTCGGTGCATTCGTTACTATCCTTCCAGGTAAAGATGGTCTAGTACACATCTCTCAAATCGCTGACAAGCGCGTTGAGAAAGTGTCTGACTACCTAACTGAAGGTCAAGAAGTTCCTGTTAAGGTTCTTGAAATTGACCGTCAAGGCCGTGTACGTCTAAGCATGAAAGAAGCAGTTGAAACGCCAGCTGAAGGCGAAGCACCTGCTGCTGAGTAATTCTCAGTGTGTCGATGGTGATATCGCTTTTTAGTGATTTCTAACCTATCGTCAACAAAGCATGTTATAAAGGGGAGCATATCGCTCCCCTTTTTTATTGCGGTCATAACAGGAGTAATTATTTGTGAAATGGTTTCAAACCGCGAGTATGTGTTTACTGCTTGTACTAACAGGTTGTGCGACAACATCAGATAACACCTCAAGTTGGGTTTATCCACCGATGGCTGTGCCACTGCAACCAAGCGTTCAGCAAGAAGTTCAAATTGCACGTCTTAGTCAGTTATTACAGCGCCCAGATTTGAACGATGAAGTTCGAGCTAAGATGCTGTTTGAACGTGGTAACTACTACGACAGTGTTGGCCTGCGTGATCTCGCGCGTCTCGACTTCAACCAATCTCTTTCATTGAACCCTGCTCAACCTGATATCTTCAATCTTTTGGGTGTTTACTTTACGCAGGTAGGGGAGTTTGATGCGGCTTATGAATCTTTTGATTCTACGTTAGAGCTTGATCCTGCAAACTCTTACGCAGAAAGGAACCGCTCTATCGCGCTTTACTATGGCGAGCGTTACGACTTAGCCAATGAAGAGATGATGAAGCACTATGCCGACGATCCTAGCGATCCGTTTCGCGCTCTGTGGTTGTACATCATTCAGCATGAGCTGACGCCAGAGCAGGCTAAGCTTGATTTGCAAAAACGTTACGAGAGCCGTGATGAGCAGTGGGGTTGGGTATTAGTCGCGATTATGCTTGATGACATTACTGAAGAGCAGGCTTTCAAGGCGATCTTAACCGGTACTCGTGACAACACGTTACTTGCGCAGCGTCTAACAGAGACGTACTTCTACCTTGCTAAGCGTTACCATATGAATGGTGATTACGCGAATGCTATCTCTTTGTACAAGTTAGCGGTTTCTTTTAACGTGTATGAATACGTAGAACATCGTTACTCTTTCTTAGAGTTAAGCCGTATCTTCACTACACTTAAAGCTGAGCACTTAGCGCAAGTTAAGCTGGCTGAGGCCGAAGAAGAAGCCAACGCTAAGTAAGCAACACATTTTGATTCCGAAAAGCCGCTGTCTGTCAGCGGTTTTTTTATGCTCCTTTTTTATGATCTTCATCTCGTTTTGATTGCTTTTTATTTAAACAACACTAAAATAGTTAGCCTTGCTAACTAAATGCTATTCTTTGATTAGGTGAGTATGCTGAACCAGAATTTAGAAAAGATTGAGCGCTTCGCCTCTAAGATATGGCGCACTCAGGTAAATGAAGATCCTATTTGCCAATTGAGCTTCAATGAATATGACTATTTGAAGGTCATTCAAGCCTCTCCTGAACCGATCCGATTGACAGATCTGGCGATTGAAATGCAAGTAACCAAGCCTTCAGCAACTACTATGGTTCAAAGGTTAGAGAGAAAAGGTCTCGTTGAGCGTAAAGCTTCGCTCGAAGATGCGAGGTCTAAGTTGGTCGTACTGACCAGCAAAGCGGAAGTCGGCTTGGAAGAAGAAAGTAAGATCTATCAGGTCATGGCACAGATACTGGAAAGCCGTTTGTCTGAGCAAGAATCTCAGCAGTTAAACCTATTATTAAATAAAGCTTTAAAGTAAATAATTTAGATATTTAGTTAGCCTTGTTAACTAATTTTTCGAGTCATATCTTGTTGATATGCGACTCACAAATGAAAGTAGAGTAAGAAATGAGTAACTCAATTAGTCGTCAATTTTGGCGATACACAATCCCTACCGTGGCGGCCATGTTGGTTAATGGCCTGTACCAAGTGGTGGATGGCATCTTCATTGGCCGCTATGTGGGGGCTGATGGACTTGCAGGTATCAATGTTGCGTGGCCTGTGATTGGTTCGATTCTTGGTATTGGTATGTTGGTGGGTGTGGGCACAGGTGCGCTTGTCTCGATTCGCCAAGGTGAAAAAGATACTCAAGGCGCTAAGCAGATCTTAGCAACGGGCTTAACCTTGTTGTTAGCGATAACGCCTATTGTCTCTGCATTGCTGTTCTTGTTTGCTGATAACTTCTTGCTTTGGCAGGGCGCTGAAGGGCGAGTGTATGAACTTGGTCTGCAGTACTTACACATTCTGATTGGTGCTAGTGTCTTCACGCTAGGTTCGATCGCGATGCCGTTTCTACTGCGTAACGATGACAGTCCGAACTTAGCGACGATACTGATGATCGTTGGTGCGGTGATTAATATCGTGCTCGATTACCTGTTTATCGCTCTCTATGGCTGGGAGTTGATGGGTGCAGCATTAGCAACAGCGATTGCCCAGTTTGTAGTAACGGCTCTCGGCTTGGCTTACTTCTTCTCGCGTCGAGCAAACCTACGTTTACGTTGGAATGAGTTGAGATTGAAGCTGGATGTGATTCCACAAATCTTCGCCATTGGTACATCAAGCTTCTTTATGTACGCTTATGGTTCGATGATGGTGGCGTTGCACAATGCGTTGTTCTCTCAATATGGCGACCAGTTGATGATTGGTGCGTACGCGATTTTGGGCTATATCGTGACGGTTTATTATCTCACGGCTGAAGGTATCGCCAACGGCATGCAACCTTTGGTGAGCTACAACCATGGTGCGCGTAACCAAGCGAACATCCGCAAGTTACTTAAGATAGCGATGATGAGTTCAGTATTGATTGGTGTGGCGTTCGTGCTACTTCTGAACGCGTTCCCACGGGAGTTTGTATCAGTATTTAACTCAGACGAACCTCAGTTAGTTGAGTACACGGTGTTGGGTATTCGACTACACATGTTTGCATTGGCGCTGGACGGTTTCTTAGTGGTAGCGGGTGCTTATTACCAAGCGGTAAACAAGGGCAGCAAGGCGATGTTTGTAACGATAGGCAATATGCTAATCCAACTGCCGTTCCTGTATATCATGCCTAAGTTGTACGGTGTGCCGGGGATCTGGATTGCGTACCCACTGTCTAACATCGCACTAAGTGTGGTGGTGATGGTAATGCTCTACAAAGACTTAAAGAAGCTCGATGCCTCACCGATGGAAACAGCGACGGCATAGGCCGTGTTTCTTAAGTCGCATTAAAAAGGTCTAGCGAACGCTAGACCTTTTTTGTATCTGTTGCTGGTTAGTCCAATGCGAGGAACTAGATGTTCTTAACGTCTAAACCTGCAAGCTGATGCCAGTAACCATTACATTGGCGGCTTTCAATCTTCATCGGTTTTTGACCTTGCTCGTTCGCTCTGAAGTTATTGATTTCAGAGAAGGTATCGATACCGAGAGGGCTTAAACGAACCACATCAACCAGGTCGTGCATGTTCGGTAAATCATTGACTAGGTTGTAGCAGTAGCCTGATTGCGTCTGAATACCGTTAAGGTTGAAGACTGATTGGCCTTCTTGGCTTTCTACTTGTAGCCCTGTTGGGTACTTGATACAGCAGGTTTCGCAATCGTCTTTAGCTTTGTTTTCAGCGCGAGCGGTAAAGCAGCGTGCTGAGTAAGCAAGCGGCAGGTAGCCGTGGCTAAACACTTCAACTTCGAACTTGTTACGAATATTTAGCTCTTCGCACTGGGTCATTACGTTGCTTAGCCATTCGCGAGAAAGCTCAACCGGCATACACCAACGCGTCATGCCTTGTTTCAAGAATAGGTTCAGGGTGCGTGCGTTGTAGGTGTTTACTGCCGGGCCAACCACGAAAGGTACTTTGCTTTCGCTGGCCAGTTGAATTGCAGACACATCATTGGCTTCGATCGCAAAGTCACCGTTATCGATGTACTTCTTCATGATGTTGACTTCGCTTGGTGCTTCTAGCAATGCCATGGTGGAAAGTACGACTTGCTTACCTGAAGCCGACAGCTCTTTAGCAATGTCCATCCAGTGTTTCGCTTTCATCTCACGACGCTTTGAACACACCGCTTCACCTAGGTAGATGATATCGGCTGAGCTTGATTTCGCTTGCTCATAGAAGCTTTCAACGTCTTGTTTTGGCCAAAAATAAAGTAGAGGGCCTAATGCGTATTTCATTGAGTTCTCCATTTGGCTCTATTGCCATTTACGGTGATAAGCGCCAAGCGTGGTTTGTGTACCTTCAGATACATTCGCCAGTGTCGCATTCCAAGCTTGTTCCACTTGGTATTGTTCTGGGTTCGCTAAGTAGCGATCGATAGCTGCGCGCCAAGTGCGAGTGACTTGTTCAACATAAGCAGGGCTACGTTGGCGACCTTCAATCTTCACTGAGGCAACGTTTGCCGCGAAAAGCTCAGGCAACATGGATAGCGTGTTGAGGCTAGTTGGCTCTTCAAGTGCGTGATAACGCTTACGTTCACCATCGATCTCGGCTTCAAAGCGGCCTTTACACAGCGTTGGGTAACCTGCGTTCTCACCTGCTTCATACTTATCGATAAGGATTTCGTTCAAGCGAGACTCGAGGCCAGTTTCTGTTTCTTGCCAGCGAACGTATTTTGCGGGAGAACAAGCACCAACGGTATTTGGTGATTCGCCTGTCATGTATGAAGAGAGGTAGCAACGGCCTTCTGCCATGATGCACAAGCTACCAAAAGCGAATACTTCAAGGTCAACGTCAGAAGTGATGTTACGAGAAAGCTGTTTGACCTGATGAATCGACAACACACGCGGTAGTACGACACGCTTAACGTTGAAGTTTTTATGGTAGAAGTCGATAGCCGCCGCATTGGTCGCAGATGCTTGCACTGATAGGTGCAGTTCGAGATCTGGATACTTATTTGCTGCGTACTCAAGCACCGCGATGTCTGCGATGATCAGCGCATCAACACCCAGAGCAGCGGCGTTGTCTACGGCATTAGTCCAACGGTCGAAGCCATTTGGGTGAGCAAACGTATTTAGGGCAACATGAATTTTCTTGTTGTGGTCATGCACATACTGCACAGCACGATCGAGCTTTTTACCCGCAAAGTTTAGGCCTGCAAAGTGTCGGGCATTGGTATCGTCTTTGAATCCGATATAGACAGCATCCGCACCACAATCAATAGCGGTTTTCAAAGCAGGTAAGTTACCCGCTGGGCATAAGAGTTCCATTTGCTCACTACCAGTAGAATTAAGTTGAAGCGAGCATTTTATGAAGAATTGTGAATGACGGAATTGATGTAAGGCAGGTTTAGATGGATAAATCTGCTTTTACTCCGTTTGAGGTACTGACGAGTGACCGTTTTACATGTTGGCTTGGTTTAAATATGAGGTACTTGATTAGTTCTTATGACGGCGGTTTTGGGCAAACAACTCTTCGACATCTTGTTTTGGTTGCGGACGGTAGAAGTGGAAGCCTTGAATCGAACTGCAGTTGAGGTTCGATAGCAGAGTTGCTTGCTCACTGGTTTCGACACCTTCAGCAACCACGGTCAAATCGAGAGATTTACCTAGGTTGATGATGTTTTCAATTACGGTGATTTGCTTTGGTAGGGTATCGATATCAGAGATGAAAGCACGGTCTATCTTAAGCTCATCAATTGGGAAGCGAGCAAGGTAAGACAGTGAAGAGTAACCTGTACCAAAATCATCAATGGAGAGAGCAAAGCCAAGTTTCTTGATGGCGTTAAGCATTTGGAGTGTGTGTTCACTATCACTCATCACCGCACTTTCCGTTAGCTCGAACGTAATCGCACTTGGATCAAGCTCAGTCGAACGCAGTAGCTTTTCCATGTAATCAATCAGTTTCGGGTTACCAAACTGTTCTGGTGAAAGGTTGATAGCCACTCGACCTGGAAGGATACCTTGCATCTTCCAGCGCTTAACCGTAGCAAATACTTCACGCATTACCACTCGGCCAAGTTGTTCAATAAGCCCTGCTCGTTCCGCCACAGGAATGAACGCGGCCGGACTGATATAACCTTCGACAGGATGCTTCCAACGTACCAGAGCTTCAGCGCCGTTGATGGTGAAGTCACGGGCATTGACCTTAGGTTGATACCAAACCTCAAGTCCATTTTGTTGCAGTGCTTTTTGGAGCTCTATCTCAAGCCACAGTCGCATACGCGCTTCTTTATTCATCTGTTCGTTGAACTTGATCAGACGATTACGACCACGATCTTTCGCTTCATACATTGCTGTGTCTGCATTTTGCAGCAAGATACGAGCATCAGTACCATCTTGAGGAAAGCTCACACTACCAATAGAGCAGGCTAAGCGCTTGCTAAAGTGGTGAAGATCGAAGGGTTGATTGATCAGGGAAATGATCTTTTCAGCGAGCATTTCAGGTGTTCGCTGATGTTCAGGTTCTGGAAGGATAATACCAAACTCATCCCCGCCTAAATGTCCAATCACGGCCTTACGAGGCAGTAAGCGTTTAAGACGCGAAGCGACCTCTTTAATCACCTTGTCACCGATGTGATGACCAAGTGAGTCATTGATATTCTTGAAGTTATCAATGTCTAAGTAGAGCATCACCACCGGCGTATCGTTGTGAATGAACTGCTCAAGACGCTTAGTAAACCCAACTCGGTTGTAGAGCTTGGTCAGTGCATCGATGTAGGCATCTTCACTGTTTGCCGGTGTGTATTGTTTTGCGGTTTCTTGTGCGTCTTGGATAAGCACCAACTGAGTGTTGCTTCCAAGAACAGTGGTGGAGTCGATGTTGAGCTGAACCTTACGTTCAAAGCCGCATCGTGCACCCGTTAAGCAAACCAAACCAGACTCAGAAATAATAGAGCTGAGGTTATTATTGAAGACTGTTTTGGTTTGTTCATCGATAAATAGGCGTCCCAGCTGTTCGCCAATTAACTCTGTGGTTGAGTTAAAGCCAAGCAGGCGCGCTGCCGCTGGGTTGGATGACAAGATATAGTCACTTTCAACGAGCAGTAATCCGTCAGGGAGTAGTTGAGATAGTTTGTGGAATTTGGCTTCGGATTCTTCTAAAGAACGGACAAGTACTTGGTTTTCTGATGTATCGAAGGCGTGAAAGACGATGTAGTCGGTTTTGTTGCCATTGGTAAGCGGAGATAGGCTGAAATGAAGGCTGGTATCGAGGTCTGTTTCGTTGAGGGTGACTTCGGCCTCAATCGTTTCGCCACTGAATGCACGCTCATAGTAAGGCTTGAGATGTTGGTAGAACTGTTCGCCCAATGTTTGGCGATCATTCATGCCTGCAAGCTCTGGTTGACTCAAACCAGCAATATCGCAGTAACGCTCATTCACCATAAAATAGTTATGTTGAGCATCAAGTACTGCAAAAAAGAACGGACTATTTGCAGTTAGCTGGGTAAACCAATGTTGTAGTTGTTGGGGAGGCATCAAAGTACTACCAATTCTCCAAGAGCTTGAATATTCACTATCGATAAATATTTATTACTTTTTGTGTGGCTATCGATATTTACCTGTGAGTGCAGCGATCCGCTGTAATTCTCATTACCTGAGTTACTATAACTGTGATTTTCAGGATATTAAAGGTCGAGTATCAAACAGAAGTTAATTTGATACATAACAGTAACTGAGATCTCAACATCATCTATGATGCATTCCATATTATTGACAAAGTTACGGATAAGTCACGTGATAAACAAGATTCGCACTCAACTAGTTCAAAATGCCGCATCAATTTTGCGATCTCCAGTCCAGTTATTGCCTAAAACAGTACAAAAAAGAGCCTTATTGGAGGCGCTTAAGAATGTATTCAAGGAAGCTTTAGAGGACGGTGACTTTGAGTTTTTAGAAGACAAATGGCTGAAAGTCTCAATAAAAGACATGGGGTTAAGTTGGTGTATTAGCTACAAAAATGAGCAACTGGTTGTAGCTGATAAAGAGGTGGTTGAAGATGTAAGCTTTAGCGGCAATCTTAACGATCTTGTGTTGATTGCGGGGCGTAAAGAAGACCCAGATACGCTTTTCTTCCAACGTAGACTGTCTATTGAAGGCGATACCGAGCTCGGTTTAGAAGTTAAAAACTTGATGGATAGCGTAGATTTGGACTTATTGCCGACTCCTATGAAAACTTTGTTAAATCAATTAGCTGATTTTGTGCAGAAGGGAGTACAATCCCCAGATACACAAAGTGAGGTAATGAATGCTTATTCGAACTGAAGCACCGGCAGATATACTTGTCATTGATCGTTTATTGAAATCTGTTTTTGAAACAGATGCAGAAGCTAACTTGGTTATGAGCTTGCGTGAGAATAGCCATTTAACGCTATCGCTGGTGGCTTGTTCTGATGAAGGCGAGGTGGTTGGTCACCTGATGTTTAGCCCTATCACTCTTGATGGCGACGATCATAACTGGCAAGGGCTTGCGCCTCTCGCTGTGAAAGAAGAGTTCCGCAACCAAGGCATTGCCAAATCTCTAGTTGAAGATGCGTTTTCCACTTTGGTTGATTTTGGTTACCCAGCTTGCGTTGTGTTGGGTGACCCTGCTTATTACAGCCGCTTTGGTTTCAAGGCTGCGAGCGAGTTTGGCCTGAGTTGTGTTTGGGATGTGCCTGAAGGTGCTTTCCAAGCGATTGAATTGGTAAACGGTGCGTTTGCTGGACATGCTGGTGAGATTGCTTACAGCCCCGAGTTCAACGACTTATAAGCTGATTTATCACGCAACAAGATACAAACTGATTTAGTCTAAATAAAGGAGCTTGATGCTCCTTTATTTTTTGTTAGTATCAGCCCTGCTCTAATAAGCGCTCTTTCAATAGAGGCAGCTTTCACAAAACTAGTTCTAACAAACTTCTGGTTTCAATAAACTTTGGCTCCAATAAACTTAAGGTTACTACCGCTAGATATGTCACAAACACACGCGCAATACCTACATGAGATGGGCATTAGCCAATGGGAACTAAGTCACCCAGGGCGTTTAGCAGGTTATGAATCTGAATTGACTCCGCTCTCGAGCGATTGCAAGTTACTGTTGGTTTCGCCTGAAAAACCTCAGGAAGATCTCGCCGTGATGTTTGAGCGAGTACTCAAAAGTATCAAGCTCGACTTATCTCAGGCTTTACACCTTCAACCGCAACACTTGTCTACTGTGGATTTAGGTTCGGTTGAGTGGATATGGTTTGCTGGTTGTGAGTCGGCTCAAGAGCTGAAGGCTAAAACACTTCAATCGCCATTACTGTCTGACATTAACGGTAACAACCAACACCGCCGCGACTTATGGCAACAAATTTGTGCTTATGACTAATCAATTTTTACCGACTTCACAACAACACCTAGACGCCATTTGGAAGATAGAGCAGGCCGCGCATTCTCACCCTTGGTCTGAAAATATGATCCGAGATCTTGATAGCCGAGGCGCTTGTCATCATGTCCTTGAAGTTGATGGACAAGTGGTGGGCTATTTCTTCGCTCAAAATATTGTTGGTGAAGTGACGCTGCTTAATATTGCGGTAGACCCAAGCAAGCAAGGCAAAGGTTATGGTAAGGCACTAACTGAACATTTCCTTGATATATGTGAACAAGCTGATGCTGAAAGCGCTTGGCTGGAAGTTCGCGAAAGTAATGTGAACGCGTTTAATCTTTACGAAAAGGCAGGCTTCAACGAAGTTGATCGCCGTCGTAATTACTATCCAACTAAACAAGGCAACGAAGATGCCATCATTATGAGCTATCTTTTTATGTCTTTTAGCTAGTCATGTTACGTCTTTTCGCTAACTAGATAGCTAATCACAAAATTAGCCAAAAAATAGGGTGTAAACTGACCCTTTAGAAAGTGATACGCTTTCTGTATAATCCGCACACAGAATTCAAGGGCAAGTATTATCTACTTGCCCTTTTTACGCTTTAGATCAGCAAAGGGCGACTATGTCTTTCCAACAAGAAGTGAGCAAACGTAGAACGTTTGCGATTATCTCTCACCCGGATGCGGGTAAAACCACGATTACTGAAAAAGTTCTTTTATTCGGAAACGCGATTCAAAAAGCGGGTACCGTAAAAGGCCGTGGCTCTAACCAGCACGCTAAATCTGACTGGATGGAGATGGAAAAAGAACGTGGTATCTCGGTAACTACGTCGGTAATGCAATTCCCATACAATGATTGCCTAGTAAACCTACTAGATACTCCAGGACACGAAGATTTCTCGGAAGATACGTACCGTACGCTAACAGCGGTTGATTCATGTTTGATGGTTATCGATGCTGCGAAAGGTGTCGAGGATCGTACTCGTAAACTAATGGAAGTAACACGTCTGCGTGATACGCCAATCGTAACGTTTATGAACAAACTTGACCGTGACGTTCGTGACCCAATGGAAGTGCTTGATGAAGTAGAGAGCGAGCTAGGTATGGCTTGTGCTCCAATCTCATGGCCAATTGGTTGCGGTAAAGAGTTTAAAGGTGTTTACCACATTCACCGTGATGAAACGATCTTGTATGAATCTGGCCACGGCCACGAGATCCAAGAAGTTCGTATCATCAAAGGTCTAGATAACCCTGAGCTAGATGAAGCAGTAGGTGCTGATCTTGCGGAAAGCGTACGTGAAGAGCTAGAGCTTGTTATCGGTGCTTGTCCTGAGTTTGACCATGAATTATTCCTAGCGGGTGAACTAACGCCGGTTTACTTCGGTACTGCATTGGGTAACTTTGGTGTTGACCACATGCTTGATGGTCTAACGAAATGGGCTCCAGCACCTCAAACGCGTCAAGCGAACGAGCGTGATGTTGAAGCGACAGAAGAGAAGTTCTCTGGTTTCGTATTTAAGATCCAAGCAAACATGGACCCTAAACACCGTGACCGTATCGCATTCATGCGTATCGTTTCGGGTACTTACAACCAAGGTATGAAGATGAACCATGTTCGTACAGGCAAGAGTGTAAGTATCTCTGATGCGGTAACCTTTATGGCGGGTGACCGTGCACGTGCTGAAAAAGCATACGCGGGTGATATTATCGGTCTACATAACCACGGTACTATCCAGATTGGTG
This sequence comes from Vibrio sp. 10N.247.311.14, assembly GCF_041467715.1. Classification (NCBI taxonomy): domain Bacteria; kingdom Pseudomonadati; phylum Pseudomonadota; class Gammaproteobacteria; order Vibrionales; family Vibrionaceae; genus Vibrio; species Vibrio sp. 10N.247.311.14. The sequence continues at coordinate 215,930 of NZ_JBFSVE010000001.1, read as the reverse complement.
ATACCTTTACTCAAGGTGAGAGCCTTAAGTTCGCTGGTATTCCTAACTTCGCACCTGAGCTATTCCGTCGTATCCGTCTACGCGATCCACTGAAGCAGAAGCAACTTCTAAAAGGATTAGTTCAGCTTTCAGAAGAGGGCGCAGTACAAGTATTCCGTCCTATGCAGAACAACGACCTGATCGTTGGTGCGGTTGGTGTCCTTCAGTTCGACGTGGTTGTAGCGCGCTTGAAAGCGGAATACAACGTAGAAGCTATCTACGAAGGTGTTAACGTTGCAACAGCTCGTTGGGTTGAATGTGATGACGCTAAGAAACTTGAAGAATTCAAACGTAAGAACCAATCTAACCTAGCGCTAGATGGCGGTGATAACCTGTCTTACATCGCACCAACTATGGTGAACTTGAACCTAGCTTCTGAACGCTTCCCTGAAGTTCAGTTCCGAGCGACGCGCGAGCACTAATAGCGACAGTTCTACATAACACTGTTGGATAATATTAAAGCCGAATTGCTTCTAGCATTCGGCTTTTTTGTTACACTAAGAGTACACCGTTTTGATGGAGTAAAGCGTGTTTGATCTCAATTTAGTAAAGCCATTCCTCTCTGTATATCAACAAAGATCGATAACCAAAGCGGCTGAATCGTTAGAGCTAACTCAACCTGCGGTCAGTGCTGCAATCAAGAGGTTTGAAGCGGTGGTAGGCTATGCGTTGTTCGTAAGAGTAGGGCGTTCAATAGAACCAACGTCAATGGCTCACAAATTGGCAGGTCAATTATCTGATGCTTTAGAGTTGATGGAAGGTGCAGTATCAAGAAAGCGTGATTTTACCGTTTATATGCCTGCGAATCTGCTCCACAAGATGCCCATGCTTAATGGTGTTCAGTTAGTTGAATCCCCAATTTCTGTAGAGAATGTTGTCGAGGATATCCGACTCAATCGAGTAGATTTAGTGGTCGATACTGGTTTACCTAAACAGTCAAGTTTAGCGTCTGAATTTGCAACTACTGATAGATTGCTTGTTATGAGTGATCCTGAAAACAGTCAATTTGGTGAGAAGATTTCGATGGATGAGTTTCTTGAAGCACGGCATGTAACCTTGAAGTTACTTCGCCAAGATACTCAAATAGTCGACTTTCTTTCCGAAAAGAACTTCACTCGTGATGTTGCTATTGAAGTAAGAAACATCACTAACTTGATATTGGCGGTAAAAGGGACTGACTACATTGCTGCGGTTCCGGTTAGCATGACCCATTTGGCTAAAACCATCGGTTTACAAATTCATGAGCCTCCATTCTTAATGCGTCCCGTGGAGTTTGAGTTTTTCTATCACAAAAAGTATCAAACTAATGGGCAACACCAAGAGTTACGAGATGAGCTTAAACAGTTATTAAATAGCTAGAAATCGAAGGCTAAACCAAACTCAACGTAATTATCGGCTTCAGGTCTTATAGTGTAAGTGACGGAAGGCTTGATGTACTTGAGGTTTATGAATGTTGCTAACTCGTAGTAGTGAGAGTTTTCTCTTGAGCTCAACCTATCGATATTATTATCTTTCCAATGCCACTCGTCGTCTTTAATACCTATTTCTTGATTGTACTTAATAAGGAAATCAGCATAGCGAATAGGGCTCCACAGAAAGCCAGCGCTATAGTCTATAGAATCTGCAGCAATTTTTTCTACGCATACATTTAACTTACAATACTCTTGAACAAAGGCGTAGCTGTAATTGATATCTCCGATTAAAGTCCAATTATCGTGGACTAGCTTTGCCAAGAAAATACCGGTTGTAACCTCTTGTTCGCTGACTTTTAACGTGTTTTCAGTGTAGTACGTATCTCCCTGCCAAAAAGAGTAGCCAACACCTGCCTGCCAGTATTCTTGAGTATCAACCTCTCCAAAAACACGCAATTTATCATTGATTTGATAGTTTATATCAAGTGTAGCGACCGTTTTATCATTGTCTGGATTTTGAGATAAGCTGACGGAAAAAATATCCGTAAAACGCTCAATAGATTCAACCAGAGTGTCATTTGCTGATGAATGAAAAGGGAAGGTGGAAGCAAGTATTAATAGAAGGCGTTTCATATTCAAATTCCGAATCGCTTTCCTTAGCTAGTGAGTAAAAACACCCGATAATAGCGTTCACTATTATCGGGTGAGAGGATTTAACTTGGTTTTAGATTAACCGCGCAAACGCTGTTGAATTGCTGATTTAGCTTTTTGTAGCTTGGTTGGGTCGATAGATTGCACTCTGTCTTTTACGTTGTTTTTAACCGCTGGAGGAAGTGTTACATCACCTCGGTCATTTACAACAATACCGTTCCCAAAAGTGACTGTTCCATTTACTTCATCTATGTAGCCTTCACCCACAATATTTCCATGACGATCTTTGATGTGAACCACACCACGATCATCAGCCTCTGCTGTGTAGTCAGTCGTTTGGGATCTGCCATTTACCGTGATTTCAACATAGCCATCGTTAATATCAACTGACACAGTGTGATGACCGTAACCTGGAGGTGTTGGTTCTAAAGGGAGTTCATCTGTTGGTGGTGTAATTGGACGGTCACCAGAAACTAGATAAAAAGATTTGCCATCAAAGCCATACATTTTACG